>NZ_JAVQNR010000014.1:0-1125 GCF_031799005.1 Acinetobacter sp. V102_4
TTGAGTACAACATCAGTAATCAGTTGCAAAATAAGCAACAAAGCATGGTAATGACTGAGGCTGTCTGCAAATGAAAAGAATATTATTAACAGGTGCTCTATTTACTGCTGGTCTTGGCGTTTATGGTGAAGCTAATGCATCTTGTACAGCAAGTAACTCTAACTCTGGCGCCTCATTTAGTACGATTGATATTCCTATGGCGGTTGGACGAGTTGTTGTTCGACCAAGTGATGCCGTCGGCAAAATTCTCGTAAAATCAACATTTCCAATTACCGCTAATGGATCACGATACAGATGTACATCAAGTTCAGATTCTCTTATTGCTACACTTACCCAAGGTTACCCCTTAAGCCCACTGGGCAATAGTATTTACTCTACAAATATTCCTGGGATCGGTATTCGTTTATACCGTGAAGCTTTAGATAATGCGAATTTTTCTGGTTATTATCCATATACGCGGAGTATAACAGTCAATGCTAATCATGTTCTTTCTTCGGGTTACTTTGTTGTTGAAATCGTAAAAACAGCAGAACAAACAGGTTCTGGTACTCTTGTTCCTGGGTTATATAGTCGATACTATGCCACTGGTCATAGTGCCAATCCATTCTTAACCAGTACCGTTTATGGTAATGCAATTACCATTGCATCATCGTCATGTGAACTCCAAGGCGATATAAATAAAGCAATTCAACTTCCTACCGTTACTAAATCAGGATTTACAGGTGTTGGTTCCACTCAAGGCGAACAGACTTTTGATATCAACATTCTGTGTAATGGTGGTGAGAATCCAACAGGGTATGAAGAGAAAAACCTGATTAGTTTAAGTTACGACTTTACACAAGATGGAACCAATGATCAGGTTTTGAGTAATATCGCTCCCACTACTGACAGTGCAAGTGGAGTTGGTGTACAATTACTCTGGAATTACCAAGGTGCAAACCAAGTCATCAAAAAAGGTGATAAATTAGCCTTAGGTACATTGTCTTCTAACCAGACACTTCAATATAACGTACCGATGACTGCCCGCTATTATCAAACAGCAGCAAATGTAACTGCCGGTAAAGTACGTGCAATGGCTACTGTAACTATTGAATATGATTAGCATATCGTCAGGAGCTAAATCTT
>NZ_JAVQNR010000015.1:0-1075 GCF_031799005.1 Acinetobacter sp. V102_4
AAACCTTTTAAGAAAGGTCAATGTTTAGAAATCAAATCGAAACATGGTTTCTTTAAAGACACTGGAGATGGGCAATATATTGAAAGTATCAAATCTTGTAGCAAGAAAGGTTTAGCGACTCCAAAAGTAACTCGTTAATTTGACTTAATCGAGAAAAGCAACATAAAGCTCAATCAAACCACAAGCATTTGCTTGTGGTTTTTTTATGCCTTTTATTTAGGAGGATAACTATATGCATCAATGCCCTTACTGCCATTCGAGGCATTTGAAATTACTACGGCAGTCGGAGCAAAGCCACCAAAGCGTATTTGCAAAGCTCTCATCGTTCTCACCGATGTCTCTGGCAGCAGCCTGTATGCAATTGTCAAAGCGCAGTCCTATACATCCTTTGGTTGGGGGCTTTGTTGGTTTAGTTGTAGGGGGCATGTTTCTGCTCTACGTCCAACATCAAGACAACACGGTGACGTTGCATTACCAGTGTGAGCAATGTCTAGAACACTTTGAAATCAAACAGTCGAGTTTTTAGTAACTCTTATTTTTACAAAATTCAAATTATTTAAATCAATTAAAGGAAATCAATCATGGCACATCAAGTTGAAACAATGGCATTTGTAGGTGAAACCCCTTGGCATGGCTTAGGGAATCAACTGACCCGAAACCAACCAATAGAAATCTGGGCGGAACAAGCAGGTATGGACTGGCGGATTGAATCATCCAATGTCAGTTATATGGCAAAGAATGAACGTGGACAAAGCATCATCATGCCATATGAAGATCAGCGAGTCCTTTATCGTTCAGATACTCATGAACCGTTATCGGTGGTGAGTCAGCGTTATAAGGAAGTTCAACCGATGGAGATATTAAACTTCTATAAAGACCTGACCGAGCAATCAGGCTTTGAGCTGGAAACAGCAGGAGTACTCAAAGGTGGCCGAAAGTTCTGGGCATTAGCAAGAACAGGGCAATCAGCTGCATTGAAAGGTAAAGATGTTAGTAATGGCTACATTTTATTAGCAACAGCTTGCGATGGGACATTGGCCACCACAGCACAATTCACCAGTGTTCGAGTGGTGTG
>NZ_JAVQNR010000016.1:0-1059 GCF_031799005.1 Acinetobacter sp. V102_4
AGGTCTGCCCATACCCGATTTCTCTTTGGGAGCTACACTCTTTTGAATGGTACGAAAGCAGGCGAGTGGTGCAAATAAGAAGTATTGATCGGATTTACACAAATATGCCAGACAACGACACAAATTATGAATTTTCTCGTGATCGTCGTAGGAAATCATTCCTGTGCAAGGATATTTATAATCTGAACTGTTCCGATTGCAATTATGATAAGCACCTTTGCCATTGGTGAGCTTGACCCAGTATTGACCAATATCTTCAGCCCACTTTACATCTTTTTGATGTGCATGACCATCAAGTAAAATGATGCAATGTACGTGTTGCCCTTTGTATGGACCATGTTCGAACTTCAAACAATATCCAATAATTTCTTTCAGTGTAGGATCAGAGCGAAAATTACCAAGCAGCCTTTCCACATCTGTTTTAATGGTCATTAAACAATGTGCATTGTGTCTAGAGCCTTCGAAGTCAGGAGAGGTATTGATGAGTTCAGAAATTCCAAATTTGTAGTATAGATCTAAGCGAACAACCATCACTTTACTGTAAGTATTTAGGTGTTTTCCAAACCATTTAACGCAGCTACGGTAATTCTTTCGGCAGTGTTTTTTACGCTTTCTGAGTTCACGTTTAGTTTCGGGACCTAACATATTTTCTCGAATATGATTTACAAATCGGTTTATTCGATGAATTATTTTAATATGACAAGGCTCTAAAGGAACTCCAGCAGGAGGAAGCATCTGCAATAACGGCGTGTCTGGATAAGCTGATCTGGCGTCAACATAGCTGAGAATCTCACTCCCGACTTTAAAATGCCCTGTCTCAAATAACATGCATTGATCAAAGAAACGCTGGTGTAGTTCAAACCATGGCGCATATTGATAGGTAATAATTTCACCTTCAGCTGTCTGAAGCACAATTGCAGGAATTGCATTTTCCGCACAACTGATTGATAGACGAGAGATCGCTGTCATCGTCGTGTATTGACGTTCATCAGGCACTCTCAGACGATAAGGTACGTTATCAAAGGACTTGAGTTGAAATAAATCTACCTCACGCTCATT
>NZ_JAVQNR010000017.1:0-1014 GCF_031799005.1 Acinetobacter sp. V102_4
AACAGCACTAACTCAACTAAAAAGGTACCACCGTTATATTGGTTGTTAACCGTAGTCATGATGGTTGTACTGATTGCCGGTGGTATTTTATTTAATCAACATCAAAAACGACAAACAGAACTTCAGTTAGCGCAACTCGCTTTAGAACAATCTAAGGTACAAAATCAATCTATTGCAACGCAAGCAGCTTCTGAACCCACTGAATCAGGTTTCACTGGCATTGAAGGTATGGTGGAAAACCCGGAATCAGAATCTACTCATTCACAAGCTGAGGATGAAGTGGTTGCGGGGGCAATAGCCGCGGTTGAGAATGCCAAAGCACAAGATGCGAATATTGGAAAGCTCAGTTCAGAAGTCGACGCTGAATACCATGAAGGACAAACTTTAGGTTCGAACGCTTCTCGCTATGGCTTAAAACCAATCAAAACTGCACCTGCCGATTTAAAGTCAACCATCCCGAATATTGATCAAATGTTAGCGTCACACCTTATGAATGTATGGGGCCGTTCAAGTCCGGATCAGGTGAGTAAACGAGTAGAAGGGTGGAGCCAGCAAGGCAATACCATGACCTATCGTGCTGCTTGGGACTCCGACCGTTATCAATGTACCTGGTATGTGGTGAGTTGGGATAAAAACAGCAATCAAGTCCTGAATGAAGGATACCAGTCATGTTTTGGTCACTAACTTAAACAGTTTTTTTAGTATTTATTGAATGATTACTTTTATTTACATCAGAGAAAAGATTATGAACTTTATTAAACTTATCACGTGCGGAATTTTAAGCTTTTCAGTCAGTTCTATTGCCTTGGCTAAAACTGAGCAGGTTACACTTAAAGCCAATGTCTATTATGGCGAAGAGTCAGTTGTATTTCCAACCACTAAAGGTGAAGTCATTTTAAATAGCTATGCCATACCAGGTAAAGTTATTCCACAAGTTAAACCTTTTAAGAAAGGTCAATGTTTAGAAATCAAATCGAAACATGGTTTCTTTAAAGACACTGGAGATGGGCAATA
>NZ_JAVQNR010000018.1:0-976 GCF_031799005.1 Acinetobacter sp. V102_4
GTCCAGGTGCCATCGCCATTGTTCACTGCTGGGTAGTCAACACCATCCACATTCACAACCACAGTTGCTGTTGGATCATTGACTGTACCAGTGAGCGCTGGGGTGCTGTCGTTGGTGAGTACATCATCAAGCGCAACCACAGGGGCTGTGATGTCGGCAGAGACTGTACCGGTGCCTGGCAATGAGGTATTGCCTGCAGGGTCAGTGGCTGTTGCCGTTACTGTATCGCCATCCACCAGGTTACCTGGGTTTGGTACTGACCAGCTGCCATCTGTGCCTGCCACTACAGTTGCAGTCGTGCCATCAGGGAAGCTGACAGTTACGGTTGAACCCGCTTCTGCTGTACCGCTGACTGGATCGGTTGCATTGATTGGATCAAGTAGCGGTGCATTTGGTGCGGTGGTATCAATCGTCACCACTGCAGTATCTGTTCCTGCATTGCCTGCAGGGTCAGTTGCCGTCACGGTAATGGTGTGTGGACCATCTGTTAACGCAGGCAAGGTATTGTCTGCAAGCGTCCAGGTGCCGTCGCCATTGTTCGTCGCCGGGTAGTCAACACCATCCACATTCACAACTACAGTTGCTGTTGGGTCATTGACTGTACCGGTGAGCGCTGGCGTGCTGTCATTGGTTAATACATCATCAAGCGCAACCACAGGAGCTGTGATGTCGGCAGAGACTGTACCGGTGCCTGGCAATGAGGTATTGCCTGCAGGGTCAGTGGCTGTTGCCGTGACTGTATCGCCATCCACCAGGTTACCTGGGTTTGGTACTGACCAGCTGCCATCTGTGCCTGCCACTACGGTTGCAGTCGTGCCATCAGGGAAGCTAACAGTCACGGTTGAACCCGCTTCTGCTGTACCGCTGACTGGATCGGTTGCATTGATTGGATCAAGTAGCGGTGCATTTGGTGCGGTGGTATCAATCGTCACCACTGCAGTATCTGTTCCTGCATTGCCTGCAGGGTCAGTTGCCG
>NZ_JAVQNR010000019.1:0-867 GCF_031799005.1 Acinetobacter sp. V102_4
AATAAGTGAAGATTTACTTGCTGAGAACGATTGGCTTCCCATTTTCCAACGATACCGAGAATATTTGCTTTTTTTGCGTCCTGAGCAGTTGAGACGATTTCTTGAATATGATGATCAAAAAGCAAGTAATTTCGGCTCAGATTCTCATGATTGGTTTTACTGACATCATTGATCAATGTTATACAATAAAGATCAAAAGAACATGTCATTCCCAACAGATTGGTTATGAAGTTCTCATAAAGCCAGAGTCCCTTTCCAAGCCCTCTTTTCCAAGAGTTTTCTAGACTTTTATGTTTCTGAGTTAAAGTAAGCATTTTGTAATGTGCCATATATTGATCAACGGCAATTTCAAAGCTGGGATGTAAATGATCAATCTCATACAATTGATGTTGTTGTATAAGATCTTTTTGCAACTGTAATCTAGGTGCAAGTTGGACACATGGAATTGTCCCAAGTAGATATGGATTAGTTTTCATCCCATTCAGGACTGCACAAAATCTATATCCAAATGGGAGCAACTGTAGAGAGGGTGCATCACCAAAACTACGGACCACTTTAAAAATTTTGCTAGATTTTTTGCTTATCATTTCTGAACCTAGGGCATCTATCTCATTCAATGTGGCCTGTTGAGGTGTTGCAAAAGATAAAGGAGCAGATATAGGTGCCTGATGAGGATTCAAGGCCTCAAGGAAATGTTCAGCATAAGATAGTTCAAACTTATTCATCAGATTCACCCCTTAAAGTACTTTTTGACAGAATCAAAAGTTAAAGGTGTATTTATTCTCTGACGAGGTCTGCCCATACCCGATTTCTCTTTGGGAGCTACACTCTTTTGAATGGTACGAAAGCAGGCGAGTGGTGCAAATA
>NZ_JAVQNR010000020.1:0-785 GCF_031799005.1 Acinetobacter sp. V102_4
ACAGTAACTTATCCTGATGGCAGCACAGCAAGTGTAGTTGCAGGACCGGATGGTAACTGGACTGTGCCAAATCCAGGCCTAAATGATGGCGATGAAGTTGAAGCGATTGCTACAGACCCTGCAGGCAACCCATCATTGCCGGGCACAGCTATTGTTGATGCATTGGCACCGACAGTAGCACTTGATGATGTGCTCACCAACGACAGCACACCTGCGCTCACCGGTACAGTCAACGATCCAACAGCAACTGTAGTAGTGACTGTTGATGGTGTTGATTACCCAGCGACGAACAATGGCGATGGCACCTGGACGCTTGCAGACAATAGCTTGCCTGTACTTAACGATGGTCCACACACGATTACCGTGACGGCAACAGATGCAGCAGGTAACGCGGGTACAGATACAGGTGTTGTGACAGTTGATACAGCAGCTCCTTCAGCACCAGTGATTGACCCGGTTAACGGGACAGACCCAATTACAGGTACGGCAGAACCTGGTTCAACAGTGACTGTGACATATCCGGACGGTAGTACAGCAAGTGTTGTAGCAGGACCGGATGGTACTTGGACTGTGCCAAACCCAGGCTTAAATGATGGTGACACGGTAACAGCAGTAACAGAAGATCCTGCTGGCAATACATCAGGCCCAGCAACAGCTGTGGTTGATGCATTGGCACCGACAGTAGCACTTGATGATGTGCTCACCAATGACAGCACCCCAGCGCTCACTGGTACAGTCAATGATCCAACAGCAACTGTGGTTGTGAATGTGGATGGTGTTGACTA
>NZ_JAVQNR010000021.1:0-782 GCF_031799005.1 Acinetobacter sp. V102_4
ATTGCGCCAGCAAAAGGTGCAATACGTTGACTCGTTTCTTCAAGTTCTACTTGGCTCGACATCTCTTGTGGGTCAAGGGTAATGTCATTAAGACGGTAAGGAGTAACATAAGGAACTACCGCATAACCAGCCTTATTCACGCTTAAACCAACGGCATTATTAACTTTTGCTCCAGCTGCATCAGGTGCATGCACAAGTACCATCGTTTGGCCTTGTTCAGGTCCAAATAAAATACCTTCTGAGTGTGCAACCACACTACCACTTAAGCTAACCATTGCTTGTTGGTAAGAATCAGCCACACTATAAGAACCACCAACAGTTGCATAGTTAGTACGATAACGACCATTTGCGTTAAATGATGGATTTGCGTAGTCCTGATGCGACATTGAAGCGCCATAACTAAAGCGATCTCCAACCATTCCGCTTGCACCAACAGTACGGCTATCTTCAGAAGCAGTGGCATTGATGTTCACTGAGTTCTTCTTAAAGTTAATCGGGAATGAAAGCGTCATTAAATATTCAGTATCACTCGATGCATCATTTGCACCGTATTCAACTTTACGGTTAATTGCAGATAAACCATAAGTTAAACCATGGTAATTATTACTATAACCAAGCTGATATTGTTTAGTCGTTTCACTGCGATTCCAATAGTCAACCCATGAGCCAACCATATAGAAATTACCCCAACCTTCAGGTAACCCTTGGTTTAAGGTAATTTGGAATTCACTACGCTGACGGCCTGCTGCATAGGTATTTATGCCTTTTTCTTCTAAATCGCG
>NZ_JAVQNR010000022.1:0-699 GCF_031799005.1 Acinetobacter sp. V102_4
TTATGCAGTTACTTTCGCAACAACACCAGCACCTACAGTACGACCACCTTCACGGATCGCAAAACGTAGACCTGGGTCCATTGCGATTGGGTGGATTAATTCTACTGACATTTCAACGTTGTCGCCTGGCATAACCATTTCAACGCCGTCTTGTAATTGGATTGCGCCAGTTACGTCAGTTGTACGGAAGTAGAACTGTGGACGGTAGCCGTTAAGGAATGGAGTATGACGACCACCTTCTTCTTTAGAAAGTACGTATACTTCTGCATCGAATTTAGTGTGCGGCTTGATTGTACCTGGTTTAGCAAGTACTTGACCACGTTGTACGTCTTCACGCTTAGTACCACGTAGAAGAACACCACAGTTCTCGCCTGCACGACCTTCGTCAAGCAATTTACGGAACATTTCTACGCCAGTAACTGTAGTTGTTTGAGTATCACGGATACCAACGATTTCAACTGATTCGCCTACTTTCACGATACCAGCTTCTACACGACCAGTTACTACTGTACCACGGCCAGAGATAGAGAATACGTCTTCGATTGGCATTAAGAATGCTTTGTCGATAGCACGTTCTGGTTCTGGAATGTAAGAGTCAAGCGCTTCAACAAGAGCAAGAACTGAAGGCTCACCATATTGACCAGCATCGCCTTCTAACGCTTTAAGCGCAGAACCACGGATAACTGGAGTGTCATCACC
>NZ_JAVQNR010000023.1:0-681 GCF_031799005.1 Acinetobacter sp. V102_4
ATGCGCCAATTGATGTTCGATGAAATCTACACGTTGTTCTAATATTTCATCAAGTATAGTGCGAGCTGTTGCTCTTAACCCGTGCGCCGTTTGCTTCCCGCCATAACCCAAGCGTTTCAATGCGGTATTAATAGTATTGTCTGATAGATAAGTCTTTGCATCACGCCCAACAAATAGATATTCACTATGTGGATACAGATCAATAATCGACTCGACTAATTCAAATGCTTGATCTGACAATGGAACCACATGCTGTTGCTTAGTTTTACTGGCTATAAATTTAAAGCACCGCTCTTCAGGATAGTAATAAGACTTTTTAAGTTTGCGGATTTCTCCTGGTCGTTGGAAGGTTAATACTGAAAGCTTTAACGCGACCTGAGTAGTGATTAAGCATCGTGCATGTAATTTTGAATAGTTCCAAATTTTATTCAGCATTGGAGCTAGATCTTGCTCTTCTGTCACTGCAGCAAAATTCCCACCTTGTGGATTCGGCAACTCAATATCTTCTATTGGATTATATTGGATAAGTTTCTTTTTTCGGGCTGATTTAAAGATTTGATTCAAATCTGACTTTAAACGTTTAGCAACAGATAATGCTTCACGATCAATAATACGCTGGAAAACTTTTGCCTCTAATACCTCTACAGTGAGTTGAGGAAAACTCATATCACCAATGTAAGG